>NZ_JAUSXG010000001.1:5947500-5951079 GCF_030815855.1 Variovorax paradoxus
GCATGCATGAGGCTTCTTTGTTGTTGATCGAGATCTCTTGATCAATCGGCTGTTCTTTAAAAATTCATAGAGTCGAATCAGCGTTGCTGATGGAAACTGCACATTCGTAAAGGTTTAGTGCAGACCGTGCCATCAGCAACATAGAATTTTTGATTGCGTCAAAAGAAACTTCAATTTCGAGTCAAATCGAATTTTGAATGTAACGGCATAACGCGTCAGGTGAAAGACCTGACATATTCCTTGTGATGATTTTGTAGTTTCGAAAGAAACGTCAAAGTTATAGGGTCAAGTGAATAAGAGCACGTGGTGGATGCCTTGGCGATGATAGGCGACGAAGGACGTGATAGCCTGCGATAAGCTTCGGGGAGCTGGCAAATTAGCTTTGATCCGGAGATTTCCGAATGGGGAAACCCACCGAAAGGTATCGCATGATGAATACATAGTCATGCGAGGCGAACCGGGTGAACTGAAACATCTCAGTAGCTCGAGGAAAAGACATCAACCGAGATTCCGAAAGTAGTGGCGAGCGAAATCGGAGAAGCCTGTTAGTGATAGCACAAGACATAACGGAACAGTTTGGAAAGACTGGCCATAGCGGGTGATAGCCCCGTACGTGAAATGACCTGTGTGGTACTGAGCTAACGACAAGTAGGGCGGGACACGAGAAATCCTGTCTGAATATGGGGGGACCATCCTCCAAGGCTAAATACTCATCATCGACCGATAGTGAACTAGTACCGTGAGGGAAAGGCGAAAAGAACCCCGGGAGGGGAGTGAAATAGATCCTGAAACCGCGTGCTTACAAAAAGTAGGAGCCTCGTAAGGGGTGACTGCGTACCTTTTGTATAATGGGTCAGCGACTTACATTCAGTGGCAAGGTTAACCGAATAGGGAAGCCGTAGAGAAATCGAGTCCGAATAGGGCGATCAGTCGCTGGGTGTAGACCCGAAACCAAGTGATCTATCCATGGCCAGGATGAAGGTGCCGTAACAGGTACTGGAGGTCCGAACCGACTAGTGTTGCAAAACTAGCGGATGAGCTGTGGATAGGGGTGAAAGGCTAAACAAACTTGGAAATAGCTGGTTCTCTCCGAAAACTATTTAGGTAGTGCCTCAAGTATTACCATCGGGGGTAGAGCACTGTTTTGGCTAGGGGGTCATGGCGACTTACCAAACCAAGGCAAACTCCGAATACCGATGAGTACAGCTTGGGAGACAGAGCACCGGGTGCTAACGTCCGGACTCAAGAGGGAAACAACCCAGACCGCCAGCTAAGGTCCCTAAAATTGGCTAAGTGGGAAACGAAGTGGGAAGGCTAAAACAGTCAGGATGTTGGCTTAGAAGCAGCCATCATTTAAAGAAAGCGTAATAGCTCACTGATCGAGTCGTCCTGCGCGGAAGATGTAACGGGGCTAAGCCAGTTACCGAAGCTGCGGATTTGCAATTTATTGCAAGTGGTAGGAGAGCGTTCTGTAAGCCTGTGAAGGTGCGTTGTAAAGCGTGCTGGAGGTATCAGAAGTGCGAATGCTGACATGAGTAGCGTTAAAGGGGGTGAAAAGCCCCCTCGCCGTAAGCGCAAGGTTTTCTACGCAACGTTCATCGGCGTAGAGTGAGTCGGCCCCTAAGGCGAGGCAGAGATGCGTAGCTGATGGGAAACAGGTCAATATTCCTGTACCGTTATATAGTGCGATGTGGGGACGGATCTTAATAGGTCATCCAGTTATTGGATTATTCTGGTTTAGTTGGATGTAGGCGTGCATTAGGCAAATCCGGTGCACATATACCGAGGCCAACGATCGAGCGGACTTGTCCGTGAAGTGACTGAACGAGGTTCCAGGAAAAGCCACTAAGCTTCAGCTATATACGACCGTACCGCAAACCGACACTGGTGCGCGAGATGAGTATTCTAAGGCGCTTGAGAGAACTCAGGAGAAGGAACTCGGCAAATTGACACCGTAACTTCGGAAGAAGGTGTGCCCTATTAGTGTGTAGTGAACAACGAAGCATGAATGGGTTGCAAAAAATCGGTGGCTGCGACTGTTTATTAAAAACACAGCACTCTGCAAACACGAAAGTGGACGTATAGGGTGTGACGCCTGCCCGGTGCTGGAAGATTAAATGATGGGGTGCAAGCTCTTGATTGAAGTCCCAGTAAACGGCGGCCGTAACTATAACGGTCCTAAGGTAGCGAAATTCCTTGTCGGGTAAGTTCCGACCTGCACGAATGGCGTAACGATGGCCACACTGTCTCCTCCTGAGACTCAGCGAAGTTGAAATGTTTGTGATGATGCAATCTCCCCGCGGAAAGACGGAAAGACCCCATGAACCTTTACTGTAGCTTTGTATTGGACTTTGAACAGATCTGTGTAGGATAGGTGGGAGGCTTTGAAGCAGGGTCGCTAGATCTTGTGGAGCCAACGTTGAAATACCACCCTGGTGTGTTTGAGGTTCTAACCTAGGTCCATTATCTGGATCGGGGACAGTGCATGGTAGGCAGTTTGACTGGGGCGGTCTCCTCCCAAAGCGTAACGGAGGAGTTCGAAGGTACGCTAGTTACGGTCGGACATCGTGACGATAGTGCAATGGCATAAGCGTGCTTAACTGCGAGACTGACAAGTCGAGCAGATGCGAAAGCAGGACATAGTGATCCGGTGGTTCTGTATGGAAGGGCCATCGCTCAACGGATAAAAGGTACTCTGGGGATAACAGGCTGATACCGCCCAAGAGTTCATATCGACGGCGGTGTTTGGCACCTCGATGTCGGCTCATCTCATCCTGGGGCTGTAGCCGGTCCCAAGGGTATGGCTGTTCGCCATTTAAAGAGGTACGTGAGCTGGGTTTAAAACGTCGTGAGACAGTTTGGTCCCTATCTTCCGTGGGCGCTGCAGATTTGAGGAAGCCTGCTCCTAGTACGAGAGGACCGGAGTGGACACACCTCTGGTGTATCGGTTGTCACGCCAGTGGCATTGCCGAGTAGCTAAGTGTGGAAGAGATAACCGCTGAAAGCATCTAAGCGGGAAACTCGTTTCAAGATGAGATCTGCCGGGGCCTTGAGCCCCCTAAAGAGTCGTTCAAGACCAGGACGTTGATAGGTCAGGTGTGGAAGCGCAGTAATGCGTTAAGCTAACTGATACTAATTGCTCGTGCGGCTTGACCCTATAACTTTGATCAGTCAGATCAAGGTGTTATGCCAAGTTGACGCATTCAAAATACATTCAAGCAGCGCAGTCATTGCGTGCTGATTCCAAACTCTATGAATTCGTTTGACTGATCACGTGATCAGCCAGACAACAAGTTATGCCTGATGACCATAGCGACGTGGTACCACTCCTTCCCATCCCGAACAGGACAGTGAAACGCGTCAGCGCCGATGATAGTGCGGGTTCCCGTGTGAAAGTAGGTCATCGTCAGGCTCTTACAGCCAGGAAAAGCCCAACACAGCGTGTTGGGCTTTCCTTTTTGTGTGAGCACCCCAAAAGTGTTCACACAAAAAGGCAAGCGACACAGCATCTTCTCTGAAGGCGCTGCAGGGCAACTCCTGGCAGCGAGCTCCATGAGCAGGCTGCCAGGAGGCTGAAGA